>NZ_WWCX01000209.1:0-2808 GCF_009857655.1 Duganella vulcania | reverse complement strand
GCCGCGGTGGAGGCCGCGTTGCTGCCGCCGCCGGCCGCGGCCATGGCGGCCGAGCTGCCCAAGGCGCGCGCGGTGATGGAGGAGCGCTTCAACGTGTCGTTCAACCAGGTGCCGGTGCAGCAGTTCTACAATTCCATCGTGGCCGGCACGCGCTACAACATGCTGATCCACCCCGACGTCAGCGGCACCGTCACCGCCAACCTGAAGGACGTGACGCTGTTCGAGGCGCTTGACGCGGTGCGCGAGATGTATGGCTACGATTACAAGGTGGAGGGCACGCGCATCTACATCCGTCCGCTGACGATGCAGACCCGTATCTTCCAGGTCAACTACCTGAACTCCACGCGCAAGGGCACGTCCAATGTGCGGGTGTCGTCGACGTCGGTGAACACGGTGGGCACGGTGGTGTCCGGCCAGAGCGGCAACGCCGGCAGCGGCAGCAACGGCCAGAACAACCAGCCGCAGCAGCCGGGACAGAACAACCAGCAGTATGCGCTGGAAGACTCCAGCAACGTCAAGACTTCGTCCGCCGCCGATTTCTGGACCGAGCTCAAGGAAGCCTTGGTGGCCCTGGTCGGCGGTGCCGGCGACGGCCGCAGCGTGGTGATCAGTCCGCAATCGGGCGTCATCGTGGTGCGCGCCTTGCCTGAGCAGTTGCGCAATGTGGACCAGTATCTGAAGGCGACCCGCCTGGCCGTTGAACGCCAGGTGATCCTGGAGGCCAAGATCCTCGAGGTCCAGTTGAACAGCGGCTTCCAGAGCGGCATCAACTGGGCCAGCTTCGCCTCGTTCGGTGGCGGCGGCAGCAACCGCTTGTCCGGCGGCTTCATCGCGCCGGGTACCGGACTGGCGCCGTTGCCGGCCAACGGCGGCCAGCCGGCGGTCATCACCAGCGGCGGCACGGCGGGGATCTCGGCCAGCGCCGGCTTCTCGCTGGCCAGCGCCGCCAACAACGCCGGCTCGCTGTTCGGCCTGGCCTTCCAGACCAGTAATTTCGCCGCCATGATTTCCTTCCTGGAGTCGCAGGGCTCGGTGCACGTGCTGTCCAGCCCGCGCATCGCGACCATGAACAACCAGAAGGCGGTGCTCAAGATCGGTACCGACGAGTTCTATGTGACCGGCGTCAGCACCACGACCAACTCCAACGTCAGCGGCAACACCACCAGTCCCAGCGTGACCTTGCAGCCGTTCTTCTCCGGCGTGGTGCTGGACGTGACGCCGCAGATCGACGACGAAGGCAACATCATGCTGCACGTGCATCCGTCGGTGAGCCAGGTGACGACGGTGAACAAGACCGTCGACCTGGGCGGCACCAACACGCTGAAGCTGCCGCTGGCGGCGTCGAGCACGTCGGAGATGGACAGCATGGTGCGCGGGCAGGACGGCCGCATCGTCGCCATCGGCGGCCTGATGCGCCAATCCAGCACCGACGACAACAGCCAGGCGCCCGGCATCGGCAGCCTGCCGGTGGTCGGCGCCCTGTTCCGCAACACCGAGCGCAGCACGCAGAAGCGCGAGCTGGTGGTGTTGATCAAGCCTACCATTGTCGACGGCGCGTCCAGCTATGCGCAGGACCTGGACGATGCCAGCCGCCGGGTCCAGCAGCTGGCGCCGCCTGTCGGAGGACGCAAATAAATGTACCAGGCCCACTTCGGCTTGGGCGAGATGCCCTTCGGGATCACGCCTGACACCAGCTTCTTCTTCACCAGCCCGCATTCGCAGCAGGCGCTCAACACGCTGCTGGTGGCGGCGCGCAGCGGCGAGGGCTTCATCAAGATCACCGGCGAGGTCGGCACCGGCAAGACGCTGTTGTGCCGCAAGTTCATGGCGACGCTGGGCGAAGGCTTCGTCACGGCCTACATTCCCAATCCCTACCTGGAGCCGCGCACGCTGATGCTGGCCTTGGCCGACGAGCTGGAACTGCCGTTGCAGCGCGACGTGGACCAGCATCAGTTGCTCAAGTCGCTCACGCAGCGCCTGATGGACCTGGCGCGCGAGGGCAAGCAGGTGGTGATGTGCCTGGACGAGGCGCAGGCGATTCCGCTGGAGAGCCTGGAGGCCTTGCGCCTGCTGACCAACCTGGAGACCGAGAAGCGCAAGCTGCTGCAGATCGTGCTGTTCGGGCAGCCGGAATTGAACCAGCACTTGCAGACCAATTCGATCCGCCAGCTGGCGCAGCGCATCACCTTCCACTACCACCTGGGGCCGCTCAGCCGCGACGACATGGAATATTATCTGGCCCATCGCCTGCGCGTGGCGGGTTATGGCGGCAGCCGCCTGTTCAGCCGGGGCGCCATCGGACGCCTGTTCAAGGCCAGCGGCGGCATTCCGCGGCTGGTGAACATTATGGCAAACAAGTCCTTGATGCTATGCTTCGGCGAAGGCAAGCAGCAAGTGACGCGCCGTCATGTGGACATGGCGGCGGACGATACCGTGCAGTCGAAGGCGGGCTTGCGTTGGCAGTGGCTGATGGCCGGCGTCAGTTTGCTGATCGCCGCGTGCGGCCTGACTTGGGCGTTGACGAAATGAGTCTGATCAATAAAATGTTGCAGGACCTCGATGCGCGCGGCGGAGCCGGCGATGACGCCTTGCGCCAGCAGCAGTTGCACGGCGTGGGCGGACAGGCGCGCGACAGGCGGCCGCTGGTGATCGGCGGCGCGCTGGTGTTGACGGCGGTGGTGGTGGGCGGCGGATGGTTCGGCTGGCAGTATAGTCAAAGCCATCGCGCGGCGCAGCCACAAGCGCCTGCGTTGGCGGCGGCGCCGGTCAAGGCCCCGCAAGTAGCGGCCGCACCGGCGCCTGTGCCGG
>NZ_WWCX01000208.1:0-2854 GCF_009857655.1 Duganella vulcania | reverse complement strand
GGCCCGTCGCCGGCGTGGAGTTGATCACGCGGCTTGCGGTCGGCACGGCGTGGACGATCTGCGGCGCGAGCCCGGCCACGAGGGCAGGCGGCGCGGCCGGCTCGCCGCGCGCGACGGTGAACACGCCGATCGCCTCGTTCAGCTTGCCTGTCTCCTCCTGCATCGCGGCGGTCGCGGCGGCGGCCTGCTCGACCAGCGCCGCGTTCTGCTGCGTGGCCTGGTCCATTTCCGCCACGGCCTGGTTCACTTGCTCCAGGCCGGCGGTCTGCTCGGCGCTGGCGTCGGCGATCTCGCCGATCAGGCCGGTCACGCGCTGGACGCTGCCCACCACCTCGTCCATCGTGGTGCGCGCCTGGTCGGCCAGCTGCGTGCCGCGCGCCACCTTGTCGACCGAATCGGCGATCAGTTCCTTGATCTCCCTGGCGGCCGCCGCGCTGCGTTGCGCCAGGTTGCGCACCTCCGACGCCACCACCGCGAAGCCGCGTCCCTGTTCGCCGGCGCGGGCCGCCTCCACCGCCGCGTTCAGCGCCAGGATATTGGTCTGGAACGCGATGCCGTCAATGACGCCGATGATCTCGGCGATCTTTTTCGAGCTGTCGTCGATCGACGCCATCGTGCCCACCACCTGTTCGACGTCGGCGCCGCCGCGCTGCGCCACGGCCGACGCCGACAGCGCCAGCTTGTTGGCCTGCATCGCGTGGTCGGCGTTTTGCTTGACGGTGGCGGTCAGCTGCTCCATCGAGGACGCCGTCTCCTCCAGCGACGCGGCCTGCTGCTCGGTGCGCGTCGACAGGTTCAGGTTGCCCTCGGCGATCTCGCGCGCGGCGCCGTCGATGGCGCGCGCGCCTTGCTGCACCTGGCCGATGATGGCCAGCAGGCTGTCGTTCATGTGCTGCATCGCCTGCAGCAGCCGGCCGGTATCGTTGTTGGCGGTGTCGCCGATGCGCGTGCTCAGGTCGCCGTTGGCGATGCGCTGCGCCACCAGCATCGCCCGCTGCAGCGGCGCCGAGATCGAACGGGCCAGCCACAGCGCCAGCAAGGCGCCGCCGAAGACGGCCATGGCCAGCGTGCTGGCCGCGACGATGCGCGCGCCGTCGTACAGGTCGTCGGCGACGTGCGCCGCGTGCTGGCTGCCAGCCTTTTGCGCCGCCAGCAGCTTGTCGAGCTGCCCGTTCAGCGCGTCCATCGCCTGCTGCGAGCGGCCCTTCAGCGCGGCGGCGGCCTCGTCCTTTTTGCCGGCGGCGGCGAGGGCCATCATGCGCTCGTGCTCGGCGCCATAGTCGGCGGCCAGGCGCAGCATCTCGGCGGCCAGCAGCTTCACCGGTGCTTCGGCCAGCACCTGTGTCAGATGGCTGGTGTGGCCGCGCAGCGCCGTGTAGGCGGCGCCCAGCTTGCGGTCGGCATCGGCGATGCTGTCCTTGTCGCCCACCACCACATGCTCCAGCTTGCGCACCTCCAGCAAGTCGTTGCGCAGGGACAGCACGGCTATGGTCTGCGGCAACCATTTGTCGGACAATTCGGAGGAGGCGTCGTCGATGCGGGCCATGCGCGACAGGTCGCTCAGGCCCAGCAGCAACGTCAGGCCGAGCAGGACGGCGAAGGAGGCCAGCAGCTTGCTGGACGTTTCCAGGTTATGCAGGAATTTCATGACGGATCCTCGGAGGCGACGGCAGGAAATTGTTATGTTAGGGAAACTTCAACCTTGTCCTTTGCGCCCCGTCAATGCTGGGTTTCGCCGTCTTAAATCTGTGGGGAAACGCAAAAATACGCGAAATATTGCACAGTCTTTCCTTTTCGGTATTGCCATGTGGAAAGAATGTGCAAGAATGTGGTAAATCGATATCTCACGCTACGCAGGTCACATCATGGTTGCAACTTCCACAACGCCCCCGGTGCCGAAAAAGACGGTCTCGCCGCGGCATGCCTTGTTGGAGGAATTGATCGGCATCGCCACCAAGCATGCCGGCGACCAGTACCTGGACCTGGCAACCCGCCTGGCCGGCGCGCTGATCGACGCCACCGGTGGCGACCCGTGCACCGTGCAGCAGCGCATACGGGCCGGCAACCAGCTGCGCAACCGCAATTTCGCCTTCCTGCACCTGGCCACCAGCACGCTGGAGAAGGCGCTGCGGCGCGAGATCGCCGAGTTGGCGCCGGCGGCTAAGGGCAAGCCGCGCGAGAGCGAACAGCCGCTGTCGCTGGTGCCGTTCGAGGAGATGGATAACAAAGTGGCGCTGAGCGGCGTCAGCAAGCCGTTCGAGAGCCTGTATTCCGACCAGTTGCAGACGCTGAACGTGCGGCTGGCCTTCCTGCTGGACCGCGATATCCTGCGTGTCAGCCAGAATCCGTTCCGGCCGGAGGTGTTCCTGGTCGCCTTGCAGCAGGCCTGGACCGAGTTCGATACCGAGGCCGATGCCGCGCCGCTGTTGCAGCCGTTGATCAAGCCGGGCATGTTCATTGAACTGGGGCCGATGCTGGATGCGCTGAACCTGGCCTTGCAGAGCAAGGGCGTATTGCCGGGCTCGGTGGGCGGCTTCAGGGGCCGCAAGACGGACAAGCCCAAGGCGGCCGCGCCGTCACGCGTGCGCGGCAACCAGGCGGCGCTGGCGCAGCAGTTGCGGCAGTTCTTCGCATCGAGCGACGTGGCCGGTTCGGCCGCGGGCGAGATCGTCGACAATATCGCCGACGGCTTGATGCAGGGCGTGGACCTCAGCATTCCCGACCTGCCGATGTCGGCGTTGAATTCGGGCGCCGTGTGGGTGCCGAATGCCGCCGCCGCCCAGGCCGCCGCCCAGGCCGCCGGACAGGTCGCCGTTGGCGCGGCCGGAGCGGGTGCTGCCGGCGCCGGTGTGGC
>NZ_WWCX01000207.1:0-3015 GCF_009857655.1 Duganella vulcania | reverse complement strand
TGGTCCGGGCGGAGCGGCTGGCGCGCCCGCACCGGCGCCAGGCCGGGAGGCGCGCTGTCAGGACGCACAGGACGCCGGCGGCTCGCCGCGGGTTTCCAGCGCGACCTCGCGGCCGGGATCGTTTTGCGCCAGCAGTTCCTGCACCACCGCGTACACATGGGCCACCGACTCGTAGCTGGCCCTGGGCACGTAATGGTCGCTCTGGCCGGTGGCGTACAGCGTGCGTGCCAGCCACACGTGTCGGATGACCGGTATGCCGTGGGCGCGGGCGGTGGCGATCATCTCCCGGGCCACCTGGTCCTTGCCCTTGGCCAGCACGAGCGGCGCCGGCGTCTGCGCGGCATCGTAAAACAAGGCCACCGCGAAGTGCGTCGGGTTGACCACCACCGCGTTGGCGCCGGCGGTCTTGGCGGCGGGCGCCTCCGACGCCCATTGCCGCGCCAGCCCCTTGCGCGTCTGTTTGACATGCGGGTCGCCCTCGGATTCCTTGAATTCGCGCTTGATTTCCTCCAGGTCCATCTTGAGCGACTTGATGTGGAAGTACTTCTGCAGCGCGAAGTCGATCAGCGCCAGCACCAGGCAAACGCCGAGCACCGGCTGCAGCACCATGCGCAGCAGCGCGATGAAGCCGTAATAGATATCCTTCGGTTCGCCGCCGGCCATGTGCAGGATGGACGGCAATTGCGCGCGCACGGTGAGCCAGATGATCAGGCCGAGGGTAACGGCCTTGCACAGCGCCATCAACAGTTCGCCCAGCTTCTTCTTGGCGAACAGCTGCTTGACGCCGTTGACGGGGTTGAGCTTGTCGATGGACGGCGTCAGCGAGGCGGGCGCGATCAGCACGCCGAACTGGCCCCAGTGGGCGGCGAACGCCACCACGGCGCACAGCACGAAGAACACGCCGAACACGCCCAGCAGCAGGCTGCCGGCCGTGGTCAGGATGGCCGGCATGGCGACGGCGAACGGCTGGCCGATCTGCCGCAGCGCCAGCTCGAACAGGGCGTCGAGCGCGGCGTGCCAGCGCGGCTCGGCGCCCAGCGCCAGCAGCGCCACGGCCGTCAGCATGGCCACCCGCGCCAGGTCGCGGCTGACCGCGATCTGGCCCTTGTCGCGGGCGTCGCGCAGCTTCTTGTCGGTGGGTTGTTCGGTCTTTTCCGCGCTCATTGCTTGCCGTAGTCCAGCATCTGTGGAATGAAGTCCAGCATGCGGGCAAAATCGCCTGCCACGTAATGCGAAAAAATCGGCCAGTACACCAGCAGGATGAACAGGCCGGCCAGGCTCTTGACCGGCGCGGAGACGAACGACACCTGCAGGTTGGCGGCAAAGATGCCGATGATGGCGAAACCGAGATCGACCATCAGCAGCGGCATGATCACCGGCCCGCCGTACACGGCGACGTGCCAGAAGAATTCGCCGAAGCGGCGCAGCAGCAGTTCCAGATGCCCGCTTTCGAACGGCGGCGTCAGGTGCATGACCGGCCACAGCCCATAGCTTTCGATCAGGATGCGCACCAGCGCCACCAACAGCCCGGCCTGCACCATGGCCAGCACCACCGCCTGCAGCAGCATGCCGCCCAGCGCGCTGGCGTCCTGGTCGAGCGAGGCATTGTTGGCCTGGATCTGGATCGGCGAACGCTGGGCGTCGAGGATGGAGCCGATCGACTGCGCCACCCAGACCGGAACGGCCAGCAGCACTCCCAGCAGCAGGCCGATGCCGGCTTCCTTCAGCGCCAGCGCGGCCGCCACCAGCATGCCGGGCGTCGTCTGCTGCAGCGCCAGGAAGGTGGGCGCCACTGCGGGCAGCGCAATGGCGAAGGCGACCGCGTTGCGCATCACGCCCTGCAGCGTGCGGGCGCTGAAGCCGGGCAGGATCGCCAGGCAAACCGCCGTGCGCGGCACGGCCAGCGCCATGGCGGTCAGCAGGGTCTGCAGGTCGAGCAGCAGCGAGGCCGGCATGCGTCAGCGTCCCACGGCCGGGATCAGCAGGAAGGCGTGGTCGGCCAGCTGCATGATCTCGGCGCCGAACCAGCGACCCAGCGCGGCGACGGTGAGCGCCACCGACAGCAGCTTGACCACGTAGGGCAGCGTCTGGTCCTGCACCTGGGTGATCGCCTGCACCAGCGAGACGATCACGCCGAACAGCGTGGCGATCAGCAGCGGCGGCGCCGAGACGATGATCGCCAGCCACAGGCCCTGTTGGAAGAATTGCAGTGTTTCGGCCATGGCGGATCTCACAGATAGGACATGGCGAGGGCGTTGAGCAGCTTGCCCCAGCCCCCGACCATGGCAAACAACAGCAGCTTGAGCGGAATGGTGATGGTTTGCGGGCTGACCTGCTGCATGCCCAGCGCCATCAGCAGGTTGGACACCAGCAGGTCGATGACGACGAACGGAATGTAGATCAGGAAGCCGATCTGGTAACCGGTCTGCAGCTCGGAGACCACGAACGCGGGCACCAGCACCAGCAGATCGCTCGATGTGGCGGCTTGAGCCATGTCCTTGGGCCACAGCTTTTTGGCCGAGTCGAGGAACAGCGCGCGCTGATCCGGCTGGCTGAATTTGAGCATGAACCCGCGCAGCGGCTCGACCGCCTCGCGCGCCTGCGTCAGCAACTGGCCGCCGTGGGCGGCGCCGCCGCGCGTCTCGATGGCCAGCGCGCGCGCGCCGATCTGCTGGGCGGTGGGGGCCATGATGAAGATGCTCATGGCCAGCGCGATGCCGTAGATCGCCAGCGTCGGCGGCACCTGCTGCACGCCCATCGCGTTGCGCAGCACCAGCAGCACCAGCGAGATTTTCAGGAACGAGGTGGTGATGACGACGATCAGCGGGATCAGCGACATCATCCCGAGCAGGAGCGCGAACGAGAGGACGTCGTACTGGCTGCTCAGCATGCGGCGCTCCAGTCGGTGATGCGCACGCCCAGACGGCCGTCGATGTCGACCGCCTCGCCGCGGCCCAGCAGCCGGCCGGCGCAGCGGATCGCCAGCGCGGCCGGATCGGCGCCGGCCAGCGGCAG
>NZ_WWCX01000206.1:0-3030 GCF_009857655.1 Duganella vulcania | reverse complement strand
CGCGGGCGGTCAGGGCCGGCGGCAGCGGCTGCTCCAGCACCGGCTGGTACAGCGCGCGCAGCGCGGCGTCATGGTCGCGGTAGGCTTGCAGCCGCGCCGCGTCGGCCGGATGCAGCAACAGGTGGGCGTCGACCGCGCCGCGCCGTTCGGGCGGCAGGCGGCCGTCGACCCAGGCTTGCAACTCGGCTTCGGTAACAGGGGAGTTCATTTGACCACCTTCAACGTGGAGGGCAGGGGCTGGCCCTGCAGGATCAGGCGCAGCCTTTCCCGGCCGCGGGACAGGCGCGACATCACCGTGCCGAGCGGAATATCGAGGGCGGCCGCCACCTCGTCGTAGCGCATCTCTTCCAGCGCCACCATCAGCAGCACTTCGCGCTGTTCCGGCGGCAGCTGCCGCAGCGCCTGGTCCATGTCGCGCAGGGCCAGGCCGTGGGCGGTGGTGTCGGCTGTGGCCGGCTGCAGCGCGTCGTCCAGCGGCTCGGTGGCCAGCGACGGCCGGCGCTGCTGGTCCGCGTGCAGATTGTGCATGATGCCGAACAGCCAGGCGCGCATGTCGCTGCCGCGCCGCCAGCTGGCCAGCCGGTCCCAGCCGCGCTCGACGGTGTCCTGCACCAAGTCGTCGGCCTCGGCGCGGCCGCCCAGCAGCGCCCGCGCGTAGCGGCGCAGGCGCGGGATGCAGGCGATCAGGCGCTCGCGTTCGTCTTGCATGGACGGCGCTTAGTCCTTGACCACGTGCCAGATGTCCTTGAAGTTGTCGCCGTTGCGGTCGCCCGGCTTGAGGTCCTTCTTGAACAGGTACAGCGGCTTGCCCTTGTAGGCCAGCTGCTTGGCGCCGTCCTCGCGGGTGATCGCGGAATACGGCGCGGCCACGCTGGCCGCCGGCGCCACGGCCGGCCAGTTCTCGCTGCACGGGCCGTTGCAGGCGCTGGTGCCGCTGCCGGCCGCGTCCTTGTCGAAGGTGTACACGGTCATGCCGGCCGCGTTGACCAGGATGCCGTCTTTTTTCGTGACGGAGTCGGCGTGGGCGGCGCCGGCCAGCAGCGCGGCGGCGGCGAGGAGGGACAGGCGGGTGGCGATCTTCATGGCGTGGGTCCTTTACGGTTGGGTTGAACGGCGACGCGAAACGGCGCTGTTATTGCGTATACGTAAGGTACGACCGGATTATTCCCTCGTCCGTAAAATAAATTCTCCGATCAATGAACGGGAGATACCAATGAAAAAGCAACTCATCATTGTCGCCGGCCTGGCCGTGGCGGCCATGTCGCCATCCTACGCCCAAACGCTGAACAAGGGCGACCAGCACATCCTCACCCAGCTGGCGCAGGCCAACATGGCGGAGGTGGAGGCCGGCAAGATCGCCCTGCAAAAGGCCAGCAAGCAGGAGGTCAAGACTTTCGCGCAACAGATGGTGGATGACCACACCAAGGGTTTGCAAGCCGTGCAGGATGTGGCGCGCAGCAAGAACGTCACGCTGCCGACCGAACCGGACGCCAAGCAAAAGCGCATGAGCGAGCACCTCAACAGCCTGAGCGGCGAGGCCTTCGACCAGGCGTACCTGAAAAACGCCGGCGTGCAGGCGCACAACGAAGCCCACAAGCTGGTCGCCAACGCGCAGAAACACGCCACCGACGCCGACGTCAAGGCGCTGGCCGCCAAGCTGCAGCCGACCGTGGACCAGCATTTGCAAACCGTGCAGGCGATGGCGGACGGCAAGCACGCGACCACCAAACAGTGAGCGGCCGGCGGCGAAATATTTCTCCGTGTTAAAATAATTTCTCTTGGGAACTAAAATCTCTTTGATTTCAGGGACTTAACAAGGGCTGCCAGGGCAGCCCGTAAACTGTGGAATAATGCTGGAACAGCGCATACATGCGCTAAGGCAATGACGCCTGTCGCTCCGACCGGGAGCGGGTAGCACACAGTAAAGGGAAGTTATTTGGTGAATATGTTTGCGCACGATGTGGAGCTGGCGCGCTGGCAGGCGGAGTTGTCTGAAGCGCAAGGTTCGTCGCGTCTGCCCCTGTTGTCGGCGCTGGCCTGGCACCTGCGCCAGCGCGACCCGTCGCGTGCGCAAACCCTGGCCGCCGAGCTCACGCCGCTGCTGGCCGCGCTGCCCGACGCCGAGGCCGCCGTGCAGCGCGCCCGCCTGCTGCTGGTCGGCGCCGAGTCCGAATGGCTGAACGGGCGGCTGGATTCCGCCCAGCACCAGGCCGAGCAAGCCCTGCGGCAGCTGGAGCAGGCGGCCGCGCTGCCGGCCAAGGCCAACCGTGCGCGCGCGGACGCCAGCTGGGTGCTGGCCTGGGTCGCCAACGACCGCGGCAACAGCAGCGCCGGCGACCGCTGGCTGGAGCAGGCCGCGCTGGCCGCCCGCGCCGGCGGCGACCCGGTGCGTATCGACCTCATCGACGCAGCCTCCGGCATCTGCGACACCTTCCGCGACTGGAAGGCCGCGCAGGAGCGCTGGAGCGGCCGCTTCGGCTCCGACCTGAGCGGCGTGGAGCCGGTCGCGGCCGGCTGGATCAGCGACTTCTTCGGCACCTGCGCCTTCCAGCGCAGCGACTACGGCCGCGCCATCGGCCACCTCATGCTCAGCTACGAGACCGCGCTGGCGACCGGGCAGATACGGCGCGCCATCATCGTCGCCACCAACATCGGCAACGGCTTCACCAGCCTGAATGCGCACGAGGCGGCGCTGGACTGGATGCAGCGCGGCCTGGACCTGGCGCGCCCGACCGGCTGGCCGCTGAGCATCGGCATGTGTCTGATGCAGACGGCCGAGACCCTGCGCCAGCTGGGCCAGCGCGAGGCGGCGCAGACGCTGCTGCGCGAGGCGCTCAACACGCTGGCGCCGCTGTCCGGTTCGCGCGCCTATGCGGTGGCGCTGGAATACCAGGGCGACCTGGCGCTGGACCTGGGCAACCACGCGGCCGCGCTGGACAGCTTCACCCGCCTGGCCTCGCGCGGCGACGCGCTGGGCCAGACCGACTTCCGCAGCAGCGCGCGGCGCGGCCAGGCGCACGCGCTGTCGCA
>NZ_WWCX01000205.1:0-3075 GCF_009857655.1 Duganella vulcania | reverse complement strand
CAGCGCGGCCAGCGTGGCCGCGGTCAGCGTGGCGTCCTGCGGCAGCAGCACGCCGCCGTGGGCGTCGAGCAGCGCGGCGGCCAGGACCATGCCTTCGGCCGCCTGCTGCAGGTCGATTTCATTGGGGGTGGCGGTGTTGCTCATTTATCGGGCTCCACGGTGCTAAGGGTGATCAGGCTGCCGCGCGAGGCCGAGTGCTCGCCCATCGGGTAGCACATCACGGCGTAGCGCTGGCCGTCGATGTCGGCCAGGTGGCGGTGCGGCAGGCCGGCGCCGCCATCATCGGCCTCGGCCGGAAACAGTTCGGGCAGCACGAGGCTGGCCTCGTTGCCCAGCAGGCCGCCGCTGTGGCGGAACAGGCCGGCGGCGGCGCCGTTGATGAAGGCGATCATGCCGCTGTCGTCCATGCCGATCACCGGCAGCGGCAGGTGCTGCAGCAGTTCGCGCGCCACGCTCAGGCTGATCTCGTCGCGGCTGATCTGGCGCTGCTTCTCCAGCAGCAGCTGTTCCATGCGGCGGTTGGCCGCGGCCAGCTCCTGGTTGGCGCTGCGCACCTCCAGGTGCAGGCGCAGGTTGTCGTCGGCGATTTCCTTGACGCGGAAGGCCTCGGCGATGTGGCCGCGCAGCTGTTCGTCCTCCCACGGCTTGGTCAGGAACTTGTAGATCGCGCCCTCGTTGACGGCGTCGGTCACCGACTGCAGCTCGGTGTAGCCGGACAACATGATGCGGATGGTGTCCGGCGCCAGTTCGCGCGCCTTGCGCAGGAAGTCCGCGCCCAGCATGCCGGGCATGCGCTGGTCGGAGACGATCACGTCGACCGTCTGCTGGGCCAGCAGCGCCAGGCCCTGCGGGCCGTCGCCGGCGGTGAAGATCTGGTACTGGTCGGCGCGCAGCAGGCGCTTGAGCGCGGCCAGGATGTTGGGCTCGTCGTCCACCAGCAGCAGCCGGCGCGGCGGCCGGTGCATGCGCAGCAGGTGGGGCGGCAGCGCGTGGCCGCTGGCCAGCAGCTGGTGCAGCTCGGTGGAGTCGAGCGGCGGCGCGAAGAAGTAGCCCTGGATCTGGTCGCACATGTTCCGGCGCAGGAAGTCGCACTGGCTTTCCGTCTCCACGCCCTCGGCCACCACCTTCATGCCCAGGTTGTGGCCCATGGAGATGATGCTCTTGGCCATGGCGGCGTCGTGGCTGTCGTGGACCACGTTGCGGATGTAGTCGGCGTCGATCTTGATGGCGTCGAAGGGATAGCGCTTCAGGCTGCTGAGCGAGCCGTGGCCGGTGCCGAAGTCGTCCAGCGTCAGGCTCAGGCCGCGCGCCTTGAAGCCGGCCAGCACGTCGTCGCAGCCGTCACCGGCCTCGGTCAGCGCGGTCTCGGTGATCTCCAGCGTCAGCGTGCCCGGCGCGATGGCGCACTCGTCAAGCATGGCGGCCACCGCGGCGCCGAAGGCCGGGTCGCGGAACTGGCTGGGCGAGACATTGATCGCCACCCGCAGGCCGTTCTGGCCGCCGCGCCGCCAGGCCTGCAGGTCGCCGCAGGCGCGCCGCAGCACCCACAGGCCGATGGCGGCCGTCATGCCGGCGGCGTCGGCCTGCGGCAGGAAGACGTGGGCCGCCAGCAACCCTTGATCGGGATGCTGCCAGCGCACCAGCGCCTCCAGGCTGATCACCGCGCCGCTTTGCAGGTCCACCAGCGGCTGGTAAAGCAGGCGCAGCTGGTCCTGCGCCAGCGCCTGTTCCAGCGCGGTGGTCATCGCCGGGAGATCCTTCGTGTGCGGGGCTGCTTGCATGGGCGCCTAGCGAAATGATAGCAGGTGGATATCGAAAACCCTGAACCGATTATACGACCTCGCCATTGACGTTGCCGCACGTGCGGTGTTTTTCCGTACAGCACCACGCCGGGCTTGCGCTGCGTTGTTGCTTATCGGAGACTATGCTGGTGCGGCCAGACTTTTCGGGCCGGATAGTCGCTACAATCAAAACACCTGGCAGCCGTCGGACTAACGCGTTGTAATGGGGAGATGCGGCAATGGCACACGCATGGGTAATGCTCACTCGTCCAGACGGCCGCGATGTGGCGGCGCCGTCCGAGGCCCAGATGGCGGCGGCCCTGGCCGAGGTCTACAGCGGCAAGACCGCCGCGCCCGATGGCGGCCCCGGCAGCGCCGTGCTGCGCTTCGGCTATGACGACGGCTTGATGTATGAAGTCGAAGTCTCCACCGGCGGCGGCGTGCGCTTTGCCGAATGGTCGGACCGCGATTGCGAGATCGCGCTGGCCGGCCCGCGCGTGATGACGCTGGCCCAGGCCGACGCGCTGCAGCTGTGGCGCCTGCTGGCGCAGCGCCAGGTGGCCAAGATCCGCAACCAGCCCTGGCAGGACGCCAACTGACGCCCACTGACCTCTGCGCGGTCAGCGGCGGCGCTGCTCCTGCAGCGTCTGGCAGGCGATGCACAGCCGCGCCTCCGGCCGCGCGTTGAGCCGCGAGTAGCCGATCAGCTCGCCGCAACGCTCGCACAATCCATAGCGTTGATCGTCGAACTTGGCCAGCGCATGGCGCACGATGTGCAGCTGGCGCGCCGTGTGTTCGGCCGCCTCGTGCACCAGCGCGTTGAGGGTGCGCTGGCTGGCGTTGTCGGCCGGCGAGGCCTCCACCTCGTGCGGGGCCGGCGCGCGCACGTCGGCGCTGCGGTCGAGGTCGTCCGCCAGCTGGCTGAGCAGGGCGGCGCGCGCGCGTTCCAGCCGCTCGCGCAGGGCCGTCCATTCAATGTCGTCGAGTCCGTTCATGCCGCCCACTCCTTGCGGTGTTGGACCGGTGCGGCGCGATTTTGTTCGGCGGGCTCAGCCCGGCGCGGGCAGCGCGGCCAGGTGGTGCTTGAGTTTTTCCAGCGGCGCGGCCAGGTGGTCCGGCTTGCCGGTGGCGAGCGCCGCGCCCAGCGCCAGCAGCTCGGCGGTCAGGTCGATCATGTCCTTGACGCGGTCGATGCGGGCGATGGCGTCCTCGGCGCGCCGGGCCAGGTCCAGCAACTGCTGCTGCGCGCCGCCCAGGCCGGCGGCGGCCAGGCGCGCGCTGTCCAGGTACAGGC
>NZ_WWCX01000204.1:0-3154 GCF_009857655.1 Duganella vulcania | reverse complement strand
TCAATGCCTGATGACCATAGCAAGTTGGTCCCACCCCTTCCCATCCCGAACAGGACCGTGAAACAACTCTGCGCCGATGATAGTGCTGCAACCAGTGTGAAAGTAGGTTATCGTCAGGCTAGTTATACTAAAAAGCCCACCAAGTGATCTTGGTGGGCTTTTTTTCGTCTGTCAAACCGAGACGCAGCCTAGCGGGTCGGCGCCAGCATTGGCAGCGTCAGCGTAAATCGGGTGCCGCCTCCGGGCTCGCTGACGACGGCAATGGCGCCACCGAGAATCTCGGTGACAATATTGTGGACGATATTCAGGCCCAAGCCCGAGCCGCCAACGCCCATCTTGGTGGTGAAGAAGGGATCGAAGATGCGCGGCAGATATTCCTTCTGAATGCCTGCGCCATGATCTTCCACCGATAGCGTCACCAAGCCCTGGCCGGATAAGCTGGCCGAAATGTCGATCAGTCCTTCGTTGCGATCTTCGTAACCATGCAGGATGGCGTTGTTGATCAGGTTGGTGATCACCTGTCCAATCGGTCCAGGATAACTTTCCATCATCAGGTCTGGCGGTATTCGCTGCTGGATTACGTATGGCGTGCGCTTGATCGTCGGCTGCAGCGTCAGCACGTTGCCGGCCACCACCTCCGCCAACAAAAAACTGCGGCGTTGAGAGCTGGTCTGGTCAACCGCCACCTGTTTGAAATTGGTGACGATTTCGGCCGCGCGATGTAAATTGCGGCCAAGGATGTCCACCGACAGCTGTGCATTCTTGATGTAGTGCTCAAACTCCTTGCGCGTAATGCCGCCTTCCGCCGTCAAGTGTCTGGTGATCTCGTCGGTCTGCATTTCGAACGTGGTGGAAGCCATCAGGCTATTCCCGATCGGCGTATTCAATTCATGCGCAATGCCGGCCACCATCGCGCCTAGCCCAGCAAGCCGCTGGTTGCGGACCAGGTCTTCACGCGCCTTGTCCAGGGTGATGATCATGTCCTGCAATTCGCGATTGGCCCTGCGCAGCGCCAGATGGGTATTGATGCGCGCAAGTACTTCTTCGATCTGGAACGGTTTGGTGATGTAGTCCACACCGCCGGCATCGAAGCCAGTGACTTTTTGCTTGGGGTCGGTCAGGCCGGTCATGAAGATGACCGGGATATCTTTGGTGGCCTTGCAGGCCTTGAGGCGCCGACAGGCTTCGAAGCCGTCGATACCAGGCATGACCACATCGAGCAGAATCAAGTCCGGCTCGGCGAACTCCGCGCGCATCAAGCCTTCAGCGGCAGTTTGCGCCAGCACGATCATGAACCCGTGCCGCTCAAGCCGATCCAGCAGGGCCGACAGATAGGAAAGAGAGTCGTCGACGATGAGTATCGTCGGCATCGGAATTACTGGGATCTCGCTCTGGTTCATCACGCAGCCTGCGGGTATTCACGATCAAGATAGTATAGGCATACTGTTCAGGTGACGGTGAAAAAAGAGCGGGACCGTTGCGTCTACAGTAAATTTAGTCCCTTCAGCATCACCAGAAGGATCAGTACGGGCGAGACATAGCGCAGCAGGAAGAATACGACGCGAGTCATGGCCTGGTTGCTTATTTTTCCCTGATTCGACAGCGCCTGACTGAACCTATCCGCGCCCCACACCCAGCCAACAAAGAGCGCTAGCAAGATCCCACCCAATGGCAACAATACGTTGGACGAGACGAAATCAAACAGGTCGAACATGTTCATGCCGAACAGTTTGAAATCAGCCAGCACGCTGTTGGTCAATGCGCAGCTGGAGCCCAGCAGCATCAGGAGGGCGATGGTCAACAGTGTGGCCTTCGCGCGGCTGAGGCCCAGGCGCTCATGCAGGATCACGACAGGCACTTCCATCAATGACAACATCGCGCCGGTGGCTGCCACGGAGGCAAGCACAAAGAAGGCGATCATCAACAGTTGGCCCCCGGGGATTTGCGAGAACACGGCGGGGATGGTGATGAACACCAGCGCCGGGCCAGCCGCTGGTTGAAAGCCGAAGGTGAACACTGCTGGGAAAATCGCGATGCCAGCCAGCATGGAGACGCACAGGTCGGCGGCCATGACGCGCAGCGTGGTCTGCGGAATATTTTGATCGTCGCGGAAGTAGGAGCCATAGGTCATCATCGTACCCATGCCCAGGGACAGCTTGAAGAACGCCAGGCCCATCGCGGCGAGTATGACGCCGGCTGTGATCTTGCTGAAGTCAGGACGAAACAGAAAGGCTAAACCGTCGCTTGCCTTGTCCAGCGACAGGCTGACCGCGCACAGCAGCAGCAACAACAGGAACAGTATCGGCATCAGTTTCTTGGCGATGCCTTCGATGCCTTTGGTCACGCCCATCAGCAGGATGCCGCCGATGAAGGCGAGCACTCCCCACTGCCACAGCAGCGACGGCATCGGATCGGCGATCAGTGTTGCGAACGCGCCTTCTGTGACGTGGCGGTCGCTACTCAGGATGGAACCGCCAATGGCCTTGAACACATAGGCGAAAACCCAGGCTACCACCTCGGAATAGAAAGACAGGATCAGAAAGGCTGCCGCCATGCCGGCCACGCCCACCAGCCACCAGGGCATTCCCTTTTTAGGACTGAGCTGTTGCAGCGCAGTGATCGGGTTGGCTTTGGCCGCGCGGCCCATGGCGATCTCCGCGATCATCACTGGCAGGCCGATGACCAAAGTCGCAAGCAGGTAGATCAGCAGGAAGCCCGCGCCGCCATTGGCGCCAGTCAGATAAGGAAATTTCCATATGTTGCCGAGTCCTACGGCCGAGCCGAGCGTCGCTGCGAGGACGCCGAAGCTGGAGCTGAAGCCGCCGCGCTTGATGGTGTTGTGGGTCATTGCGTGCATTCCTGCCATATTCTAAAGGGCGGGATTGTAGCAGCTCGAAAAAAGGCCTTGCGGATATCACGCTACCTTTGCTATAGTTCGCCCCCTCGCAGAACACAGCACATGTTGCTGAGTGAAACGAGAAAAAAGAAGGGGTTGACGAAACGAACTAAACGCTTCATACTCTTTCTTCTTCGCTGACGGACACAACGCTTCTTCAGCAAGCAGTACCGAATAAAGTTCTTTAAAAATTAACAGTCGATAAGTGTGGACGTTTGATGAAAGTGCACAGCAGACTAGTTCTGCTGATACTTAAAA
>NZ_WWCX01000203.1:0-3168 GCF_009857655.1 Duganella vulcania | reverse complement strand
ACCTGCGGCTGTATGCACGCTCGCTGGGCGCGGAGCTGGCGCCGGCCGTGCCGCCGGGGCCGGATGATTTCGACCCGTCGGTCTTGGCCAGCCTCTGCGCCGCCAACCCGGAACGCCTGGAGCGCTACATCGATGCCTTCATCGACTCGCTGCGCCAGGCCATCGTGGAGATCAAGGTGGCCATCGAGCAGGAGGACAGCGCCGGCGTGGGCATGCTGGGACACCGCATCAAATCCACCGCCAGCGCGGCCGGCGCCACGGGCCTGGCCGATCTGGGACGCGCGCTGGAAGCCACGCGTGCCGAGGGCAACCTGCGGCAGGCGCGCGACCTGGCCGCCCGGCTGCCGGCCTGCCTGGAGGCCATCCAGCGGCAAATCGAGGCGCATAAACCGGCGATGCAAGCGACCAGGGAGTAGAATGAAAGCGGCGTCCCGTTCCATGTCCCGCGACAGGACCGGCCGTGAGAACTTCCACCCTATTGATGTTGTGCCTCGGCCTGCTGCAAGGACCGGCGGGCGGCGCGCGCGACACGATGCTGCTGGCCCATCCCTACCCCAGGGAGACCAGCTACGCGCCACGGGTGCTGGCGCTGATCTGCGCGGACGCCTTCCAGCAGTTGAACATGGACGCCGACGTGCGCGGCGCCATCGAGGCCGAATCCGGCAAGATCGACGGCGAGGTCGGGCGGGCCTACACCTACGGCGACAAAAGGCCGAACCTGGTCCGCGTGGACGAGCCGCTGGTGTCGTTCCGGGTGGTGGCCTTCACCCGCATTCCGGACTTGAAGATCAGCGGCTGGGACAGCCTGAAGGGCACGTCCTACCGGGTGCAGTCCCGCAGCGGCTACTCCACGTTCAAGGCGCGGCTGGAGCAGATCCTGCGGCCGTTGCCGCGCCTGGCGGAGATCCTGGCGCGGATGAAGGCCAGCGGCGCCATCCGCCGGCATATCGCCCGCGCGCTCGACGAGGAGCGCGGCCCCGCACCCTAGGCGCCGCATGTCGGTCCAGTTGACACTGCCTGCTCACGCAGCGCGTGCTCCCTGGAATCTCCGATAAGAATCAAACGCTTGCGCGTCATGGCGTCATTCTTGCGTCGTCCAAGGCCGCAGGCCAGTCCTGCCTGCGGAACTGTCCCACCGGACACACGCAGCAACTGCGGAGACGACATCATGAGTACTTTTGCAAGGAGCATCGCGACACGCACGGCGACCTGGCGTCTATGCGGCGCCATCGCGCTGGCGCTGGCCGGCCTGTTGCCGGTCCAGGCCGGCGCGGCCACGCCGCGCACCGACCTGCTCAGCGGACCCGGCTGGCAGGCCAGCGCCAACGGCATCGACGGCTGGATACCGGCCTACGCGCCCTTCCCCAATCCCGTCACCATGCCCAATCCGGCGCTGAACCCGCAAGGCGTGCATGCCGACCTGATGTGGTATTGGCCCGGCCCCGGCACGCCAGGCCCGAGCAGCGGCCCCACCACCGCGTACTTCCGCCACCAGCTCGACCTGCCGTCCGGACCGGTGCCGCAGATCGTCGCGCTGGTGGCGGCCGACGACGAGCTGACGCTGAAGGTCAACGGCATCACGATCGGCAGCTATGTGCTCGGCGACCACAAGATGAGCAACAACCAGCCCGAAGTGGTGGCGATGGATCTGACCCCCGCGCTGCACGCCGGCGCCAACCAGATTGACATCCAGGCGGTCGACACCGGCGTCTACCACTGGCTGTTCTTCGACACCTACAACCTCGCCGCCTCCCCGCAAACCGTGCTGGTGGCGCGCACGCCCGACACGGTCAGCCTGGTCGGCGACAAGGACGACTTCCACGGCGGCGACGCCGCCGACGACGCGCCCAAGTCGGCCCATGTGCTGGCCATGCTGGAGAACCTGGTGGCCGCCCCGCCCGTCGAGCTGGACCAGCCGGCGGTCAACCAGTCGGTCGGGCTGACGCACTTCCTCGACCTGCCCGCCAACGCGATCGTGACCTCGGCCACCGTCAGGCTGCGCGTCAAGATGACGGGCGACCTGGTCCAGAACGACGTCATCCTGTACAACCAGAGCGCGACGGTGGCCGGCGAAGAGGCCCGCACCGTGATCGCGCTGCACGACCTGCTGGGCTTTTCGCCCCAGCGCGGCGCCGTCTACGAGCTGGTCTGGAACCTCGCCAAGACGCCGCTGCGCAACTTCTCCTCGCCGGTGCCGTTCATCGGGCAGCCCGACCGGGTGGCCGACCTGCTGACGATGTTGCAGACCGACCAGCGCCTGGACGTGCTCACGGTCGACGACACCATGGTCGACTACTCCGAGCTGCGCCTCACCTACACCGTCGCCGGCGCCCCGGTGGGCGACCTCAACAATGATGGCGTGATCGACCGGGACGACCTCAACATCCTGCTGCTCAGCCTGAACACCCTGGCGTCGGGACCGGACGACCCGCGCGACCTCGACCGCGACGGCCGGATCACCGTGCTCGACGTGCGCAAGCTGGTCGGCAGTTGCACCCGGGCGTTGTGCGCCAAGTAGGCAGGACCACCGTGCCGGCCGCGCGCGGCCGGCTAGCTCATTTTTGCGGGAGACTATCATGAAAAAACTGATGTGTGCGGCACTGCTCGGCCTGTCATGCCTGGGCGCCTTGCCGCCGGCGCAAGCGCTGCAGATCACCTTGACGCCGCGCGGCGGCTACCAGATCGCGCCCGGCGGCGAGGTGGTGGTGGACGTGGCCATCGCCGGCCTGCAGTCGGGCGGCCTGAGCACCGAACTGGGCGCCTACCACCTGGACCTGTACTACGATCCGGACCTGCTGTCCTACCTGGCCGGGCCGCCGTCCAGCTGGGGCACGGCGCTGGGCCGCACCGACGGCGGCGCCGAGGCGCTGGCCGTCGCCGACCAAAGCACGCCGGGCCTGCTGCGGCTCGATGAAGTGTCGCTGCTCGACGGCGTGACGCTGGACGCGCTGCAGGGCGACAGTTTCCGGCTGGCGACGCTGGCGTTCCAGGTGGGCTTTCCGAGCTTGCCGGCGCCCGCCAACACCTTCCTGTTCGCCGACAGCATCCTGCTGGGCGACGCGGACGGCAATCCGATCCCGGTGGCGCTCAGCGAGATCCCGGTGCTGATCCTGCAGGTCGACGAGCCCGGCACGCTGGCGATCCTGGCGCTGGGCGCGGCGGCGCTGG
>NZ_WWCX01000202.1:0-3194 GCF_009857655.1 Duganella vulcania | reverse complement strand
GAACGCCGGTTGCGCGTCTACACTGGCCTCTACTTAAACAGGAGGAATTCAGATGAACCAATCTTTCACCACTTTCAAGCTCGGCAGCCGTACGGTCAACCGCGTGGGGATGACCACTTCCGCATCGACGATCGCCTCCGCCTTGATGGCCTCGCTGCGCGCCGCGTTGACCTGCGCCTGCACCGACTGCACCTGCGCCGCCGACTTGTTGATCGCCGCCTGTGCCTCGTCCTTCATCGCCGTCGTGCGCGACGCCGCGTCGTCCGCCGCGCCGCCCACATCCTGCTCGCTGGCAGCCACCTGCGCCGCCAGCGCCTGCTCCGATTCCTTGGCCGCGTTAGCCGCCTGCTCCGCCTTGTCCGCCTCCGATTTCACATCGGCCAGCACGGCATCGGGATCCGGCGCATACGGCTCCATCGCCGTCTCCGATTCCTTCTGCGCATCATCCAGCGAACCCGACATCTCGGCCAAGGCCGCATCCGACTCCGCCGCCACGTTCTGCGCATCCTGCTTCATGCTGTCGAACGACGCCTGCACCTGATCCGCCACCGGACTGTCGGCCATCGACTCGCCCGCGCTCTGCGCGCCGGACGCGGTGTTGTCGGCAGCGGTCTGCACTTCGCTCGCGCCTTGCCGCGCCTCGTCCGCTGCCTGCCGCGCGCGGTCCAGCAAATCATTGGCGGCCTGCCGCGCATCGCCCTTCCAGTTGCTGACCGCGTCGGCCACATCGGCCGCGCCATGCACCTGCGATTGAACCTGGCTGAACGTGCCCGCCACGTCATCGTAGAACTGCGCATACGGTGCGAGCTGGTCGCCCACCGCGCGCACGTTCAAGCCGGAGATCGCCTGCGACGCCTGGTCCACATACGACAAGGCATTGTCCGCCACCTGCCGCACCTGCTGCCGCGCCGAGCCGCTCGCCGAATCGACCTTCCCGCGCGCGGTGGCCAGCGTGCCGGTCAGCTTCTGCAGCGGCTGCGTGGCCTGCTCCTTCACCGACGCCAACGCGGCGCTCAGCTTGCCCAGCCCATCCTGCGCCATCGCAGCAGCCTTGCCGACGTCCGCCTTTCCCTGCGCCAGCACGTTCTGCAACGGCGCGCCGGCGGCCTGTATCTGCGCCTCCAGCGGCTTGAAGGTGCGGTCCAGCAAATCCGACAGCTCCTGCTGCAAACGTTTTACCAGCGGCTCGCATTGCAGCTTGCCCACGCACTGCTCGGCGGCGGCGCGCACCTTGTCCAGCACTTGCTGCACCGCCTCGCCGGCCTTGTCCAGCTGCTCCTGCATCGGCGGCGGGATTTTTTCGGCGGCGTCGGAGACCTGCTTCAGCGCCGCCTGCATCTGCTCCAACAAACCGATCAGCGCATCGATCGCCTGCTGCACCTTGGCGATGGCCTGGTCCAGCAAGGGATTGAGGGAATCGACCAGCGTGATGGCCTGGTCCATCAAGCCACTGGCCTGGTCGCCGGCCGCCTTCACGGCCGTGCGCGCGCTGGCGATCGCGGTCTTCACGCCGGGTATCATGGCCTTGATGCCGACGAACAGCGTGCGCGCCATCATCAGCGGCGGCGCCTTCATCATGTAGCGGGTGCAGATTTCTATCGCGCCGGTGCACAGGCCATCGGCCTGATCGAGCTCGCTGGAGGCCGCGTCGAGCGTGCTGTTGGCTTCGGAGACGAACACCGGAATGTTGTCCTTCACCTGCTGCAGCATGGCGATGGCGTCCGCGATCATGGTGCGCACCGGGGCGAAATTCTCCGGCAACTGGCGCAGCACGGTCTTGGCGTTTTCCGCTTCCGCGTCCAGCTCGGCCATCAGTTGCAGCACCTTCGCCACCTCGGCGCTGATCGCGTCCAGCACTTCCTGCAAGGCTTGCTTGATGGCAGCCACGCGCTGCTCCAGCGCGTCCAGCGGCTCCATCGCCTTCTTCACCATGCCATCGATCGTGGCGGCCGCCGCGGCCAGTTGGTCGATGACGCTGTCGACCTGCGCGCGCGCCGCCGCCAATGGCTTGACCAGGATGTCGCTCAGGTGGCTCAGCTGCGACGACGCCTGGTCGAACAGCGCATCGCAGTTGGCCGCCTCGTCGCCCAGGGCGCTGTTGAGATGGTCCACCAGATCGATCTGCGCCTGCAACGGCGCCAGCAGCGCATTGCCTTTCTCGTTGAGCAGGCTGGACACGCCGTCGATCATTTGCGTGGCCTGCGCGGTGGCGTCCTGCATCGCCGCATCGAGATCGGTGACGTTGCCGTCCAGCGTGTCGCGCAGCGCTTGCACTTGCGCCAGGCTGCCGGCTTGCAGGGCCTCGGCGCGCGCCAGCACGGCTTGCACCGCGTCGTTGCCGGCGCCGCTCTGCATCGCGCCCAGCTGCTTCAGCTGTTTGGACAGCGGCAGCAGGTCTTGCCCGTACTGCTCGACCATCGCGCCGGTGCGCTTGGCCAGGTCGGCCAGCGCCTGGCCGCGGCCCGGCAGGCTGTTGAAAAAGCTCATCTGCGCGCCGAAGTCCGGCACCAGTCCCGACAGCTCGGGCAGCAGCGTGCTCATCGCTTCGACCGCCTGGTTGGCCGAGTCCACCACCGTCTGCACGCCGGCCGCCTGTGCCAGCAGGCGCTGCGGAATCGCGGCGGCGTCGTTGGCCAATTGGCGCAGGTCGCTGGCCGCCTGCTCCAGCACGCCGGTGCAGCAGTCGATGATGGGCTGCGGATTGAGCAGGTCCGGGATGGCCTTCATCTGCTCGGCCACCTTCTGCAGGTCCTGGTTCAGCGAGGCGGCGGTGGCGGTGACTTCCGTGGCGAAAGTCTTGCCCTGCTCGACAATGGTGTCGGCCGCCTTCTGCACCGCCTTGCCGATGTTGACCGGGCACTGCGGCAGCACTTCGACGGAGTGGTCGATGACCTTCATCTACAGCGTGCCCAGCGTGGAGGTGGTGCGCGAGGTGGCGTCAGTGAGCGCGGTCTTGATTGCCGCCACCTTGGACGGCGCTGGCTCCAGCGACAGCGAGGCCGAGCCCACGGTCGCGATGGTGGCGTCGACCTGCGCCAACGCCTGGTTCAGTTCCGGCAGCACTTCGGCGCCTTCGATGCGGATGTCCTCCAGCACCGGCAGCAGGTTGGGCACGACCGGGATCGCCGGCGCCTCGCTCAGTGCCGGCAGCGACGCCGGCGCGGCGGCGGCGCTGGCCGGCGCCACCAGGCGGC
>NZ_WWCX01000201.1:0-3200 GCF_009857655.1 Duganella vulcania | reverse complement strand
GCGTGGCCGCGCTGATGGCCGCCTCGCGCGCCGGCCTGGTCACGCTGCTGCCGGCCGCCAACCACCTGGACGCGCTGCCAGTCAAGCTGTTCGAATACATGGCGGCCGGCATCGCCGTGATCGCCTCGGACTTCCCGCTGTGGCGCCGCATTGTCGACGACGCCGGCTGCGGCCTGTGCGTCGATCCGCGCGACCCGGCCGCCATCGCCGCCGCCATCGACCGCCTCGCCGCCGAGCCCGAACTGGCGCGCCGCATGGGCCAGAACGGCCGCGCCGCCGTGCTGGCGCGCTACCACTGGCGCGGCGAAGCCGAGCAACTACTGCGCTACTATGAAAACCTCTGACCGCCTCCACGCCCTGCCCGCCCAGCTGCGGCTGGTCGCCGACGTGCTGCGCCTGCCGCGCGCGCGGCTGCGCTTCGAGCGCGCCGTCAATCCCGAACTGGTCGAGCGCACCCACGCGCTGTTCACCAGCCCGCATCCGCGCTGCAAGCTGGTGCGCTTCAAGTCGCTCGGCGTCGCCCTGCTCGACCTGCGCGCCTACCGCGACAGCGCCGCCTACCTGCAGGCGGTCGGCCGCAAGGACTACGCCGGCTACCAGAGCCGGCGCGCCCGCGCGCACGGCTACCGCGTGGCCGAGATCGACCGCAACCACTACGTGGACGACATCCACCGCATCAACACCTCGCTGGCGCAGCGCCAGGGCCGGCCGATGGATCCGGCCTACGCCGCCCGCGCCGAGCACTTCGTCGCGGTTGACGGCTTCCGCTACTACGGCGTGCTCGACAAGGACGGCCGGCTGGCCGCGTACTGCGACCTCGGCATCTACGGCGACTTCGCCGCCACCGACCACCTGCTGGGCTACAAGACCAGCGACGGCCTGATGTACCTGCTGCTGGCCGACATCGCCTGCCGCCTGATCGACGAAGGCCAGCTGAACTACCTGATGTACGACACCTACCTGGGGGCCCTGCCGGGCCTGCGGGAGTTCAAGAAAAAGCTGGGCTTCGCGCCCTACCGCGTCCGTTATTCCATTTATTGAGGGAGATGCCGGCATGATCGCCACGCTTACTCGTCCGTTCCGCCTGTTGCTGGACGTCGCCCGCCTGCCTGTGGCGAGCCTGACCTTCGACCCACGCCTGCATCCAGCCGACGTGCTCGACACGCACCGCCGCTTCACGCGGCCGCATCCGAAATACAAGCTGTTCGGCCACAAGCAGCTGGGCGTGGCGCTGATCGACCTGCGCCGCCACCCGACGCCGGCCGCCTACCTGGCCAGCATCACCGGGCGCGGCGGCGGCGCCAGCTACGCCGGCAAGGCCAGGCGGCGCGGCTACACGCTGGCGCGCATCGACCGCAACGAGCACATCGACGCCATCCACGCCATCAACACCAGCAGCGCCAACCGCCAGGGCCGGCCGATGGACGCCGGCTACCAGCACAAGCCGCCGCGCTATGAAGCGCTGAGCCATTTCCGCTACTACGGCGTGTTCAGCAAGGACGGCCGGCTGACCGCCTACTGCAACGTCGGCCACTACGGCAACTTCGCCGCCTTCTCGCAGCTGCTGGGCTACCGCAACAACGACGGCGCCATGCACCTGATGGTGACCGACATCGTGGTCGAGCTGCTGCAGGACCTGCAGGCCGGCCACGGCCCGCACTACCTGATGTACGACACCTTCTTCGGCGCCCGGCCCGGTCTGCGCCAGTTCAAGACCATGCTGGGTTTCGCCCCCTACCGCGCACGGTACACGCTGCTATGAACACCATCCTGCGCCGCCTCTACAGCGACTACCTGATGCCGTCGCGGCTGCACCACTACGCCGCGCTGCTGCAGCAGGCCAGCCAGGCCGGCTACCGCCAGACCTCGGTGCGCGGCTGGCTGGCCGCGCTGCAGTCGGGCGCGCCCGACAGCCCGGTGCTGGTGCACCGCCACGACATCGACACCGACCTGCGCACCGCGCGCGCGCTGTTCGCGCTGGAGCAGCAGCACGGCGTGCACGCCAGCTACTACTTCCGCCTGTCGACGCTGGACTTCGGCCTGATGCGCGACATCGAACGCTACGGCAGCGAGGCCAGCTACCACTACGAGGAGGTGGCCACCTACGCCAAGCGCGCCCACCTCAAGCAGGCCGACGCCGTGCGCGCCCGCCTGCCCGAGATCCGCGCCGAGTTCGAGCGCAACTTCCGCCGCATCGAGGCCGGCCTGGGCGGCAAGATGTCCACCGTCGCCAGCCACGGCGACTTCGCCAACCGCCGGCTCGGCATGGTCAACTGCGAGCTGCTGGACGACCCCGCGCTGCGCGCCCGCTGCGGCATCGCCTGCGAATGCTACGACCCGGCGCTGCTGGCCAGCTTCGACCTGTACATCAGCGACCGCCCGGCGCCGCAGTACTTTTATCCGCAGCCGCCGCAGCAGGCGCTGGGCCGCCACCGCCGCATCTGCCTGCTGACCCACCCGGCCCAATGGCGCACCAACTGGGCCGCCAGCAGCCGCCACAACCTGCTGCGCCTGGTCGAGGCGTGGCGCTGGTAACGCCAGGGAGCGACCATGAACATCCTGCTGATCAACCACTACGCCGGCTCGGTCCGCCACGGCATGGAATACCGGCCGTATTTCCTGGCGCGCGAATGGGTGCGCGCCGGCCACCGCGTGCGCATCGTGGCCGCCGCCCACAGCCACCTGCGCAACCGCGCGCCGCAGCTGGGCGGGCAGGCCGTGCTGGACGAGACCATCGACGGCATCGCCTACCGCTGGCACGCGGCGCCCACCTACCACGGCAACGGTGTGGCACGCGCGGCCAACATGGCCGCCTTCGTGGCCGCGCTGTACCGCGGCGCCCGGCCGCTGGCGCGCGCCGACCGGCCCGACCTGGTGATCGCCTCCAGCACCTACCCGGCCGACATCTGGCCGGCGCGCCGCATCGCCCGCCTGGCCGGCGCCCGCCTGGCGTTCGAGGTGCACGACCTGTGGCCGCTGTCGCCGATGCTGCTGGGCGGCATGTCGCGCTGGCATCCCTTCATCCTGCTGATGCAGGCCGCCGAGGACTACGCCTACCGCCACGCCGACACCGTGATCTCGCTGCTGCCCAACGCGGCGGCGCACATGGCCGCGCGCGGGATGGCGCCGCACAAGCTGCACGTGGTGCCCAACGGCGTCGACCCGGACGAATGGCAGTGCCGGCTGGCGCCGCTGCCGGC
>NZ_WWCX01000200.1:0-3262 GCF_009857655.1 Duganella vulcania | reverse complement strand
CAAGTCTGACATTCGGACACGGCCTCTGCCGTAGCGGCGCCGCTACGGCAGAGGCCGTGTCCGAATGTCAGACTTGACCCCAAAGTTGCTTTTTTTTAGGGACCTGTCATTATGATTTTTCGCCAACTATTTGACCCGACGTCTTCCACCTACACCTATCTGCTGGGCGACGGCGGAGAGGCGCTGCTGATCGATCCGGTCTACGAGCAGGTGCCGCGCGACATGGCGTTGCTCAAGGAGCTGGGCTTGCGCCTGCTGGCCACGCTCGATACCCACGTCCACGCCGACCACGTCACCGGCGCCTGGCGCCTGCACCAGAGCTGCGGCAGCGCCATCGCGCTGGCGGCGGCGGCCGGCGCGGAGCTGGCCGACCGGCCGCTGCGCCACGGCGATCGCATCGATTTCGGCAGCCGCCACCTGACCGTGCGCGCGACGCCCGGCCACACCAACGGCTGCCTGACCTTCGTGCTGGACGACGAGAGCATGGCCTTCACCGGCGACAGCCTGCTGATACGCGGCTGCGGCCGCACCGATTTCCAGCAGGGCAGTCCGCAGCAGTTGTTCGCCTCGGTGCGCGGGCAGATCCTGTCGCTGCCGGAAACCTGCCTGCTCTATCCGGCCCACGATTACCGCGGTATCACCGTGACTAGCGTGGCCGAGGAGCGCCGCTTCAATCCGCGCCTGGGCGGCGACGTGGACGAGGGCGATTTTGCGGGACACATGAACAACCTCCACCTGCCGCATCCAAAGCTGATCGCGGTGGCGGTGCCGGCCAATATGCGCTGCGGCCAACCGGAGGGCAACGCGCCGCCGCCGGACACGCCGGACTGGGCGCCGTTGACGCTGCGCTTCAGCGGTGTGTGGGAGATCGAGCCGATGGTCCTGCTGGAGCACGCGGCCGAAGTGCAGATCGTCGACGTGCGCGAGGCGCCCGAGTTCATCGACCAGCTGGGACACCTGGAAGGCGCGCGGCTGGTGCCGCTGTCGCAGCTGATGGACCGCGCGGGCGAGCTGGATAAGAACCGGCCGGTGGTGGCGGTGTGCCGCTCGGGCGTGCGCTCGGCCCAGGCCAGCGTGCTGCTGGCCAAGGCCGGCTTCAGCAAGGTCGCCAACCTGGCCGGCGGCATGCTGCGCTGGAAGCTGGAGGCATTGCCGGTGGCGTCCGACAGCTTCTGATTGCTGGCCGGAGGTTCAGGCCAGCGCGTTGCGCATCAGGGTGCGCAGGTTGCAATCGGCCTGCCAGCCGATGCGCTCCTCGCTGCTGGCGGCCAGCGCGGCCAGTTCGGCGTCGCTCTGCGCGGACTGCGCCAGCACCAGCCGGTGCGCCAGTCCGGCGTCCGGCAGCATGGTGCCGAAAAACGCCACCAGTTCGTGGTGCTGGATCAGCAGGGTAGGGAAGTTGTCGACGTCAAGGTCGCCCACCACATCGGCATGGTCCTCGATGTCGATCCAGACGAACAGCTTGTCCGGATGGCGCCCGGCCACCTCCTCGAACGTGGCGCGGTAGGACGCGCAGGTGCCGCACCAGGCCGCGCACAGGCAGGCCACGATCCAGCGGTCGCCGGCCAGGGCGGTGGCGATCTCTTCGCGATTGTCGGAATTGAGGGTCAAACTGTGCATGATATGGGTCGGCTAACGGCGGCCTCTGCGCCTAAGAGGCGTATTCTACATCCCCGCGCGGGGTCGCGCCTGCCAGCCCGGCAGGTTAAAATACGCCATGCCTATTATTCTTGCCATTGAAACCTCCTCCGAACTGGCCTCCGTCGCGCTGCTGCGGGGCGAGAGCGTCATCAGCCGCGTGTCCTCGGGCGTGCGCACCCATTCGCAATCGGTGCTGCCGATGATACAGGAGCTGCTGGCCGAAGCCGGTATCGCCTTGAAAGACTGCGACGCCATCGCCTTCGGCTCCGGCCCCGGTTCGTTCACCGGCGTGCGCACCGCTTGCGGGATCGCGCAGGGCCTGGCCTTCGGCGGCAACCTGCCGGTGGTGCCGGTGGTCACGCTCGACGCGATGGCGCTGGCTTGCCATCAGCGGCACGGCGCCAACGAGGTGCTGGCGGTGCTCGACGCGCGCATGGGCGAGGTGTACTGGGCACAGTATCGCTTCGCGGGCGGCGCGGCGCCGGCGCCGGTGCTGCCGCCCGCGCTGTCGGCGCCCGAGGCCGTGCAGCCGCAGGGTGCACCGGTCGCTTGCGGCAACGGCTTGTCGGCCTATGCCGAGGCGTTTGCCGGCGGCGGCTTTGCCGAGGTGATGCCGCATGCGGAGCAGATCGCGCAGCTGGCGGCCATCGCGCTGGCGGCCGGCCGGACGGTGACGGCGGCCGAGGCACAGCCTCTGTATTTGCGCAACAAGATCGCCTACACGCAGGCGGAGCGGCGCGACATGGCGGCCGCCAAGGCTGCCGAGGGTGGCGCATGAAGCAGGTGTGGGATCTGGCGCGGCTCAATTACGAGCCGATGCAGCAGGCCGATTTGCCCGATGTGGTGGCGCTGGAGGAGAGCGTCTATCCGCATCCATGGAGCATGGCCAACTTCATCGATTCGCTCAACAGCAATTACGAGGCGTGGGTGCTGCGCGACCAGCAGGGCGATTTGCTGGGCTATTTCCTGCTGATGGCGATCGTCGACGAGGCGCATTTGCTCAACGTCGCGGTGTCGGCGGAGAAGCAGGGGCAGGGCCTGGGGCGCTTCCTGCTGAACCAGGCCGTGGCCTGCGCGCGCGGGCTGGGCATGGAGTCGGTGTTGCTGGAGGTGCGGCCATCGAACACGCGGGCGCTGGAGATTTATGAGCGCTACGGATTTAAACAGATCGGTCGGCGCAAGGGCTACTACCCGGCCGCCAACCAGCAACGCGAGGACGCAATCGTTATGCGGTTCAGTTTATGAGTCAGACGATGGCCAGGAGTGCCGTGTTCCTCGATGAGATGGGCGTGGGCGTGCAATGGAAATTGCGCAATCCGTCCTTGGCCGGCGAGCCTGTCGCGCAGGAAGTGCAGGCCGGGGAGCCGATGCCGGTGATGGTTGAAGCGCCGCCTGCGCGCAGCGTCGAGCCGGTGCCGGTTGCTGACGCACTGCCGCAGCCAGCCCCGGCGCGGGAGCCGGAGCCCATGCCCGCAATGGCCCCCGCGCCATCGCCTGCGCCGGCCGTCATGGCATCGTCCGCGCCCCCCGCCATGCCATCGCATGCATCGTCCGCCGCGCCATCTTCCGCGCCATTCTCGCCGGCCGCTGTGGCGTCTGCCGCGCAGGCCGGCGCGTCGTC